>NZ_CBDIQG010000002.1:0-11060 GCF_965283995.1 Rheinheimera sp. | reverse complement strand
GCTCACAACACCAAACTGGCTTTGCGCTCGCACCCCGGCAATCTGAGGGATGAGCATAAGGCGGTGAAAATCGCCTGCGCCTTCTCTTTCCGACAAATACAGAATGTCGGGACGAGCACGATCATCACTTTGGTTAGAGCCCAGCCAACACCAGCTTATCGCGGACACGAACAAGCAGAGCAATGCGATGCCACTCGTGCGCAAAGCTCGGTAGACGATCAGCGCTATCGTGTGCGTCACGGGGAACGTGAGTCAGGCAGAACTCCTGGCCTGTCCCACAAAGCGAAAACCGACGTGCGAGTTCATTGTGACACCTGGGGTATTTTCCGGCGCCACGGCATCGGTGTTGTCAAAGTTTGCCCGCAGGACCGCTCTGCCTGCCAAAACGTGGGCCGACATCGCCGCAAAAAGGGCTTGGTTGTTGCGGTCAAGGTCCAAAGACGACGGGATGATCTGGATTTTTTGTTTCATTCAGTAACTTTTCGGAGCCCTGCAACGTGCGGGGGCGTAGACCATCGTGGATTTCGCACTGTGGAGTGCGGACACTAGTGGTACGTTTCAGTTTGGTGCCCGGCGGTCAATTCCAACGCACAAACGGCTTGCCCGCACCTACACCAAAGCAGGCCCACTCCGTAAGATATGCCCATGAAATATAGATCTTCATTCGGCATCGTTTGTGATCATTCATCCGCGCAAAAAGTGGGTCAATGTCGTTCCGAGAGCGGCTTCACCCTGGTGGAGGTCTTGGTTGCGATTGTGGTTTTGGCCTTCGGTATGTTGGGGACTGTAGGGATGCAGGCATTTGCGATTCAGGCTAATCGCGACGCGCGACTTCAAGCTCAAGCCGTGGTTTTCGCCCGCGAGCTTGCTGAAATGATGCGAGGGAACAAGGAAATCGCCGTTAAGACCACGGCTTCTGCCAATCCGTATTTGGTAACTTCTATGACGATGGCGTCGCCAAGCTACTGCATGAGAGTTGCCAATGCTTCGACCGGTTGCACATCCACGCTGGATGTTGCCAGCGCAGAAATGACGGATTGGCTGGCTCGTGTGGCGGCTGAACTGCCTGATGCCCGTGTCACGGTTTGCTTCGATGGAGCGCCTTATGACTCCAATGGCCTACCTCAGTGGACTTGCAGTGCAACGGGTGCTGATGAAATCGTATTCATCAAAATTGGCTGGACACGGACGGGGACTGACAAGAGCCAGACTGGTAGTGCTGCTCTGGAAAGAGCGAGTGATAGCGGCAGCCGCCCTTACGTCGTAGTTCCTGTGACTGGTGGGAACGCAACATGATGAAATACTCAACTTTCCGCTCTTCTGGTGCGGCACAACGCAAAGAGAATCACCAAAAAGGCGTAACGCTTGTTGAGTTGATGGTTGCAATGGCGCTAGGCCTTTTGGTTGCACTTGCCGCCGCTGCTTCTTTACTGATTTCTCGCCAAGGTTTTACTGCTGTGGATGCTGCCTCGCAGTTGCGCGATAACGGGCGTTATCTGCAAAGCCTCACCCAGCGCCTTGGCGTACAGGCGGGTTATAGAGATATTAAGTTTGCAACGGATACGATTGCCAAACCAAACCAAGCGTACGGCGCTAGTGCTCCTCCTCCCAATATCTTTGGTTTGAATAATGCATCTCGTACATCCACCGCTACGTGGGATGCGGGTACTACGCGTACTTCGGGACAGGTCGGCTACGGCAGCGATATCCTAGTGCTCCGCCATCAGACTAGCTCATCGACTCCAGATGCGGCGACCTCTGATGGCACCATGATTGACTGTGCGGGTGTGGCATCTACAGCTGTCCCCACTGGACTTGATGACAAGCTGGTTAGTATTCTCCACGTGGGCGTTGGATCAGACGGTGAACCCTCGCTTCTATGTTCTCGGTCAGACACTGGAGCGGCTCCTTATGATGTGCAGCCGATTATCTCTGGTGTCGAGAATTTTCAAGTCCTCTACGGGGTGGATGGTATTGGGCCAGGTAATACCACTGTCCCTATTCCTGCCGCTTCAGCAGATTCTATTCCTGAGCGATATTTACGGGCGGATCAGTTGACGGTTGCTGGCAATGACGCTGCGACTTATGCCAACTGGCAGCGTGTCAGAAGCATCCGAATTGGTGTCGTGCTGCGCGGACCACGCGGGTCCGCTGTTGATAGTGCCAGTCAAACTTTTTATCCACTGGGGATTTCCAAGGGCTCGGGTGGCGGTACCGCAGGGTCTGGTTTTGCTAACAATTCAACAGATCCCGGCACAGAATATACCCCCACGGTGGATAGCCGCTTAAGACAAGTTGTCACCTTTACAGTGCATCTGCGAAATTTTCAGGGTGAGTACTGAAATGGCAAAAAAACATTTTCAACAAAAATATCAAGCGCCAATTAATCAGCGGGGTCTCTCGTTGATTGTTGTAATGCTGATTCTCATTGTGGTTTCGGTGCTCGGGGTGGGGGATACAAATTTCAATGATGGGTGAGCGGGGAACTCGAAATGACAGGGATATGCAAATCGCCTGGCAGAGCGCTGAAGCTGGATTGATAGATGCAGAGTTTGATATCGAGGGGCTTCCAGTTGCATCGTCAAACAAGAGAAATACGATATTTAAACGAGGTGACGTTGATCTGGCGAAGTTTATTGATAACTGCGGTGATTCGGGGCAAAGTATTGGATTGTGTGGTCTCAAAGAAACTGGAAAGCCCGCTTGGTTAACAGTTGATTTCACCGCAACAGGTACCGGCGCCAAGGCGGTGGAATTGGGCACCTATACCGGGCGGGATTTTCCATCGGGTGTTAAAGGCATTCAACCAGCCAAACCGCCCCGTTATGTGATTGAGCCGATTCTTGATAGGTTTGGGGTTAAATCGTATAGAACCACCGACCCTACCGCCGGCTCTGGTCCCTCTTATGTGTATCGGGTTACTTCTATGGGTTTTGGGCCTAATGGGGAAACACAGGGAGTGCTCCAGATGATTTATAGAAATTGAGCGGTGAAATCATGATGTTGAATTTTCCCAAAAATCTGAATGTTGCTGTTGTGGAAACGCTTCGAAAAATTCGAGGTGTTATTCCCCACTCGCGTACCGCATACTTTGCGTGGGGTTTGGCTCCACTCGCTATTGCTGTTTCTTTCGTCGCAATTGGGAGTGGAACTCCTCCATCCATCCCTGCCATTGCGCTAGCCAACGAGCCTCTGTACGCTGCAGTTGTGGTGGATAAGCCAGCGATGGCACTTGCCCTTTCGGTTGAGTTCCCCACTGTGGGTGCGCAATACACTCCAGGTGGAAGTACGGATAGCACTTACGACGTCGCTAAAGAGTATCTTGGATACTATGACGCCGAGAGTTGCTATGCATACAATGACGCCCCCACAGAAACACCGTCTGGCACGCAAACAATTGCAGATTTTAAAAGATTTGATCGTGTGGGTGCAGCTACCGGCCGCAAATGTACAAACGCATTCAGTGGCAACTTTCTAAATTGGTCATCGAGTTCAGCCATTGACATGCTCCGTCTGGCGTTGTCTGGTGGTGATCGTTATATAGATACTGCATCTTTGACTATTTTGCAGCGAGCGGTTATTCCCAACGGCGATCCAACTTGCATGTGGAATAGTTCAAACTTCCCGGCAAAACGGTTGTTGAAGGACGGTGGTGGTGCGGGTACCTATTGGGGGGCTGTGCCGACCGCCATGATCACTGCTGCAAACGGCAATGATATATATGTTGCCAATACACTGAATCGCATTTATTTTGGCACATCCCAAACGGGGGGGTGTGGTAACACTGGTGCTTATATTCTGGGTGCTAGCTCCGCTTCTACAGCAATTGGTCCGATTTCCGATCAGGCCGTCAACCGGCCAGGCAGTTCAACACTGTGTGCTGCTGAAAATGGAACGTGTAGTTTCACTGGGGTGAAAGAGGTTTGGTACGGCGCAAAATCCGGGGGAACCAACAAATGGAAAGTTGCACCAGCGTATAACGGGGTCTCTTGCACGAATGCTGTTTTTGGAGACCCGTGGTCTGGAGTGGGAAAGAGTTGCTATATTTCCGATTACACTGGATCTTGGACCCCTCCAACCTCTAGCGCGGCTTTGAATTCCGACGGCTTTTTCTATGCTCGGGTACAGGTCTGTAATGCCTCGTCTGGAACCTTGCAAGACTCTCGCAATTACAATTTTTGCAAGCAATATCCCAATGGAAACTTTAAGCCTACCGGTGTGATTCAGAAGTACAGCGACCAAATTCGTCTTGCCGCGTTCGGTTATCTTTTAGATCAAACGGCAAGTTATGACGCTGGTGGTCGGTATGGTGGTGTTTTGCGGGCTCCCATGAAGTATGTGGGTTCCAAAACCTATAGTGTTACTGGTCAGGATAATACGCCTGCTGGAGGAAATGCTAAGGCTGAGTGGAATGCGAATACCGGAGTTTTCTATGATAATCCAGATTCTAATGTCTCTCCCGCGATCAGTGGGGTCATAAATTATTTGAATAAATTCGGTCGAACCGGGCCCTCGCCTGGTGTTTACAAGAAATATGACCCAGTGGGCGAGTTGCATTATGAAGCGCTTCGTTATCTGCAAGGACTTCAACCTAGTGCAGATGCGATCAGTGGGACTATCACAGCAACTATGGCAGACGGTTTCCCATATTTTACAACTTGGACCGATCCATATGGAGATGGGCGTAGTAATACTAGTGATTACTCGTGTGTGAAGAGTAATATCGTTGTTGTGGGTGATATTAATACTCATGATGGAAATCGACTGCCGACCGCCAGCGCCTCTGGGAATGTTCCAGATATTAATTACTGGCGAGGAATTGTTCAAAAATTCGAAAAGAATACCGTCGGAACTTATCTGGATGGGCAGGGGAATACTCAGAGTATTGCAAATCCGAATACTGCAAATAATAGTGTGCCCTCTGCTACGAGTACAAGTCAAATCATGGGTTCTGCATATTGGGCCAGAACACACGACATCCGGGGAGCCGGTTGGACTGCTGATACAGCCAAACAACGGCCGGGACTCCGGGTGAAGACTTTTGTTTTCGATGTGAATGAGTATGGTGCACAGAATAATGACACCACACGCCGGACGGCTAATCAGTTTTTTATGGCGGCCAAGTATGGCGGTTTTGAGACTGATCCAACTAATCCAGGGCAAAAGCCATATAATGTAAAAGGAAATCCTTTTAAGGATCAAAATAATGTAAATAATAATAATGTCTGGCAAAAAACCGCAGAGCCTGGCGAGGCAAGCACTTACTATGTGTACAACACTGCTAAGACGTCGCCGGCGCGTGAGGTGCTCACTGCATTTGATGAGATTTTCAGCAGGGCATCTACCAGCGCACGAAGTGTTGCCGGTGGTGGTTTGAGTACTGGCAGCAAAGTGACCAGTAATTCGGTTTCCTATTCCGCTAAATTCGACACCAGCAATTGGAGTGGGGATGTGGTTGCCGAACCTATCACTCAAGACGCAAGTAATAACTTGGTTATTGGTACGCAGCTTTGGAGTGCTGCGCAGCGGTTGGACAACATGATTTCACCTGCTGCTAACCGCAAGATTTTTGTGGGGCGTGTGGGCGCTACATCTAGTACTACCGCCACTGCCTTCACATGGGGTGCGATTGATGCAACATTGAAAGCCCAGCTTGACAAGGCGAGCCCGACCGCGGCTTCAGATGGTTTGGCTGCAGACCGTCTTGCCTATCTTCGAGGGGACCGGACGAAGGAGGGTGCGCCGTTCCGGGTGAGGAGTTCTTTGTTGGGCGACATTGTCAACTCTAATATTTCGTACTCCGGGGCTCCTTCCAAGTCATTCACTGGCACGGGATATACCGCGTTTCGTGCTGCCTATGATTCACGCACCGCCGCCGTTTTTGCTGGGGCTAATGATGGTATGTTGCACGCATTCAACGCTACTACGGGCGATGAGTTGTTTGCTTATATTCCAAGTTGGCTTGGGCGTAATTTATCAGCATTGACAGATCCTACTTTCGCTAACAACCATCAAAATTATGTAGATGCTCCCTCCGTAGTCTCAGAAGCGCAGGTAGCCAACAGTGGCGCAAGCACTGATTGGAAGACGGTTCTCGTGTCCGGAACGGGTGGTGGCGGCTCTGGGGTGTTTGCGCTTGATGTATCTAACCCTGCTAACTTCAGTGCGTCCAATGTCATGTGGGAGTTCACTCGTGCCGATGATGAAGACATGGGGCAAGTTGTGGGTGAGCCCAAGATATTAAAAATTAAAACCAGTGGAACAAGTGCAACGGTTACCTATCGCTGGTTTGCTGTAGTCGGTAGTGGGGTAAATAATTATGTCCCTGATGCTGATAACAGGTTTAGCTCTACAGGTAAGCCAGCGCTTTTTCTGCTAGCCCTTGATAAGCCTTCTGGGGCCGCTTGGTCACTCGGCACCAATTACTACAAGATATCGGTACCTACTGATTCATCTTTGGCTTCGGCCAATGCCACTGGTTTGACCAACTTTAGTGCTTTGTATGGTACCCAGGGTGAGATGACAGACATCTATATGGGTGATCTTCATGGGGCTCTATGGAGACTCAAATTCGCCGGAAAGGAGCCCGCAGACTGGAATATGGACAAGCTGTCTTATTTTGATAAAGGTAGCGCGGGTAGTCCGATTCCTTATCCGTTGTATATCGCTCGAACAGGTGATGCGACGCCCAAAGTTCAACCGATTTTCGCAGCGCCAACGCCTTTCGCGGGGCCGATTGTTGGAGGGCTGGAGTCGTTTTATGTGGTGTTTGGAACTGGTAAATACCTTGAGTCCGGCGATAATATATCTACGACCACCCAATCGGTATATGCGGTATATGACAATGGTGCTACGACAGCGGATAACTCCCCGGCCAGTGCTAGCGTGATCACAGGTCGTGGACGTCTGCAGGCCGGGACGGTAAATACAACCACCAAAGTGATTACGGTGAGTGCATTCAAATGGGGGCGGCCATCAACGAACGCCGATATGACGAGCCGTGCAGGGTGGTATTTTGATTTACCTGTTGCAGGGGAAAGAATCGATCAAGCTGCACTTGATTTAGGTACTTTGTATGCTGCTATCAACTCCAAGATTCCTGGCTCTACCTCGGCTGGTGCTGGCTCATGCTCCAATACTCTTGGTAGTGGGAATCAATATTTCTTGAGCATCAACAGTGGCGCTGGATCGTACGTGCCATCTAGCCTTGGCTTGCTTGGCCCTCCGGTATTGTTATCTAGTGATTCGGAAACAGTCGTCACCCCATCGGACAGCACTGGAAGGCGTGTTCGCACAACGACACTGCGCCGCTTCACACAGGCGCAGAGCGGTATCGACACCAGCGCGCCTCCTGTCACAACGAAAGAAACGATTGGGCGTTTGAACTGGCGGCAAATTTTTAATTATCAAGATATGAAGAATGCGCCATGAATAGATCTAGAAAATATTCCGTAGGGTTCACGCTGATCGAGCTCATGATTGTTGTGGCAATTATTGGCATCTTGGCTGCTGTTGCTTATCCCGCTTACACTGACTCGGTTCTTAAGGGGCGTAGAGCGCAAGGCAGGACCGCCGTGGCTCAGTTGCTGCAGCAACAGGAGCGCTATATTACTCAGCAGAATTGCTACCTTGGTTTCACCACGAACACGTCGACAGGTGTCGCGACCGCCTCCTCCCCTGGTTCAGCGTGTGGTGGGGTCACGGCGGCGTCTGTGCCTTTCAAGACTTTTTCGGGAGACACTTTAGCCAATTCTCACTACATATTGAGTGCAGACGCTTGTCCAGCTGGCGCAGGCACCCTTTCAATTGGAGATTGCGTCAGAGTTGTGGCAACGCCCGTCAAGGCTGATCCTAAAGTTGGTGCTTTGCAGATGACTACTACCGGTACGAAGTCCTGCACGGGTACATCCGCATCAACAGACCCTAAACTTTGTTGGCCATGATGATGAAAATTCGTAGCTCTGGCTTTACGCTCATTGAACTGATTGTCACTATAGCTATTGCGGCTGTATTGGCCAGCCTTGCTGTGCCTAGCTTCATTCAATACCAGCGCAACTCAGAGCTTACTTCGCTGACCAACTCGCTTTTGGCTGCAGTGAATGCCGCGAAGGGTGAGGCAATGAAAACTGGCAAAAATGCTTTTGTTGTTCCTAAGGGGACGGGCTGGAATAGCGGTTGGTTAGTATATGTGGATATGAATCGTGATAATTCCTACACAGAAGGAACCGACGTTGCAGTTCAGGCCCAGAATGCCCCGAAGAGCTATTTTGATATCTCTGGCAATAGCATTGCTTCAGGCTCAAGTCCTTATATTAAGTTCGATAATTCTGGGTATTCAATAGACAACAGCGCATCGCCAGTAGCATTAAGTTTAACCATCGCCCGGACAGATACACCAAGTTCAAGTGCTTTAGAGGAAACCCGGCGTGTTGTGGTAGCTCGTACCGGCCGAGTAAGGACATGCAAGCCCAGCACAGATACAAGCTGCACAAGTTCTGCGACTCAGTGATTTAATTTGATTTCGTTGCGACTGGGTAGATTCAGCTGGTTATGTCATAAATGTATTCGGTTTGTTTGACGAAGTAGCACTGTAGTCGATTATTGGTAGCATTGGGTTGCTACAGTCTAAGGGTTCTCTTACAGATTCTCTGAGCGGTCTGATGGCACAGCGCTGAAACCAAGGTGATATCCAAATGAAGCAGTCAGCCTATGCTTGGGCGACACTGCTGAGCCTACGTCTGAGGACAAGTTCACCGACATTATTGAATCGGTGTTCCTGTACTGAAACGATCTGGCAAATAACGTTCAATGCCCTGTAGAGCGGGTGTTGAGGCCGGCCGCCGTTTGCGGTGGGCATTTTTCTGTGTACTTTATTCATGCCGTAGTTGCGCACGCCCAGTGCCTCGGCGCTGGAAGAAGCACTGCGCGACGTGCCAGCTTTTCGGGAGTTTGCCGGTATGATCCAATAGGATGATTAGATCGCCAGCAAGTCGAGAATGCTGCGCTAGGGCAAGTGTCTGAAGTGCCTCAAGCTTCCCAATCAGAACTCGAACACTTCAAATGTTCTGCTGCAGGCCAGGGAAGTGCAACTACAAGCGGGCGCGATGTCGGATGTCATGCCCATTGCAGTTCCCAGCTCGACCAATATCCAAATCAGCGTGCGAGATTGAGATGTCTTGATGCGGGAAGATCAGTCAGTGATACCTCGTTATCAAGGCGCATATTGCTGGGGATTCGGAACCGAAGCGCATAGTGCGATGCACCGCTGGAAGAGTGCGCGACTTGGTGGAGGCAAATACACCGTTCCACGGGCAGGGGGCTGGTGTCTGTGAGGATGAGAATTGCCAAAGGCTGGGCACCCGACCCAATGCAAACCAGCACTTACCATTGCAAGTACCCGTGGGTCGCGGTAAGTGCAAGGCGCTGGACAGGGCACGCAATGGGGATGCTTTGCTGGAGTAGTACGAGAAGACCTTAAGCCATATCCGAGCCTAGTTTGAGCATCCCTTTAGATTGCCCAAGCAAGAGTTCGAGTACCTGAATCTGCGCCACAGGAGGTTCAAGAAGAACACAGTGCAGATCGTGACGCTGTTCCATCTAGGCAATCCCTGGATGGCGCGGCATCAGCAAATGGCCTGTTTGAGGTCGGTGCGCGTGCAAGGGGCGCGAAGCCCGACATAGCGGCAATGTCCCCCTGCGCTGCGCACGATTGGATGCTGGGCGCGCGCTTAGGTCGCCAATACTGAGGCAGTATTAGTTCGTGCAGCGCTACGGAGTGATCACAACCAATCTGTGAAGAGAGTCGTTTGTGTGATCTCTGCCGGCAGCGATTCGCAGCCAATCGCTGACTTAGGTCAATCGTCTGGCGCGGCACTGTCTTGAAATCAGGCACCCCCTGCCTCAAGTTCAGTGCAATTCGGAGGATATAGACCATGCGTCTCGACAAATTCACCACCAAGTTCCAGGAAGCCCTGAGCGATGCCCAGAGCATTGCCTTGGGCAACGACCACGCCTACATCGAGCCCGTGCACATGCTGGTGGCCATGCTCAAGCAGGACGATGGCCCCAAGGCGCTGCTGCAGCGTGCAGGTGCCAATGTGCCCGGCCTGCTGGCGGCGGCCGAGGCGGCCGACTGGGCGCCGGTCCCCGATCAGCATGGACCAGGTGCAGGGCGGCCCCGAGCTGGGCCGTGTGCTGCAGGCCACGGAGAAGGAGGCCATCAAGCGCGGCGACCAGTTCATTGCCAGCGAGCTGTTCTTGCTGGCCGTGATCGACAGCAAGGGCGAGGCGGCAAAAATAGCCAAGGACAACGGCCTCACGCGCAAGAGCCTGGAGGCTGCCGATTGAAGCCGTGCGCGGCGGCCAGAAGATGGACAGCGCCGAGGCCGAAGGCCAGCGCGGTGCCCTGGCCAAATACTGCATGGACCTGACCGAGCGCGCCCGCCTGGGCAAGCTCGACCCGGTGATCGGTCGCGACGATGAAATCCGCCGCGCCATCCAGGTGCTGCAGCGCCGCACCAAGAACAACCCCGTGCTCATCGGCGAGCCCGGCGTGGGCAAGACCGCCATCGTTGAGGGCCTGGCCCAACGCATTGTGGCTGGCGAAGTGCCCGAAAGCCTCAAGGGCAAGCGCGTGCTCTCACTGGACATGGCCGCCTTGCTGGCGGGGGCCAAGTTCCGGGGCGAGTTTGAAGAGCGCCTGAAAAGCGTGCTGAACGAGCTGGCCAAGGACGAAGGCCAGACCATCGTCTTCATCGACGAGTTGCACACCATGGTGGGCGCTGGCAAGGGCGAGGGCGCGATGGACGCGGGCAACATGCTCAAGCCCGCGCTGGCCCGTGGCGAGCTGCACTGCGTGGGCGCGACGACGCTCGACGAATACCGCAAGTACATTGAGAAGGATGCGGCGCTGGAGCGGCGCTTTCAGAAGATTCTGGTGGGCGAGCCCACTGTGGAGGCCACCATCGCCATCCTGCGTGGCCTGCAAGAAAAATACGAAGTGCACCATGGCGTGGACATCACCGACCCCGCCATCGTGGCCGCGGCCGAGCTGAGCCACC